>NZ_CP010951.1:2500000-2502500 GCF_001580455.1 Ramlibacter tataouinensis | reverse complement strand
AATCTGAGCCAGGATCAAACTCTACAGTTCGATCTTGATTTTTGCTCATAGGAATCGAAGTGAACTTCACTTCTCTTCATGAGCGTTTAAAGGTCTTGCGACCTAGTTCCGAAGAACTTGGCAATCGCCTTCAAACGCCCACGCTTATCGGCTGTATGTTTTTAACGAACCTTCGACTACCCGCTCCAGCTTCGCGCCTTCGCTTCGTCTCTTGCTACTGCTGCGATCAGCAGAGCCTTGAATTCTAGCACGCTTTTTGCGTTCTCATCAAAACTCTTTTCAGAGCTCTGATGAAAACGCCCCGTCGTTAGACGGGGCGTCTCGCTGTAATAGCCTGACGATGTCCTACTTTCACACGGGAATCCGCACTATCATCGGCGCAGAGGCGTTTCACTGTCCTGTTCGGGATGGGAAGGAGTGGGACCACCTCGCTATGGTCATCAGGCATAACTTTTTGCCGGCCTGACTGGGTCAGGACGACCAATTCATAGAGCAAATCAGCTTATTTAGATTGCGTCACTTGGCATAACAACCTGACCGATTCGGTCAAAGTTATAGGGTCAAGCCGCACGAGCAATTAGTACTGGTTAGCTTAACGCATTACTGCGCTTCCACACCCAGCCTATCAACGTCCTGGTCTTGAACGACTCTTTAGGGGGCTCGAGGCCCCGGCAGATCTCATCTTAGAACGAGTTTCCCGCTTAGATGCTTTCAGCGGTTATCTCTTCCGCACTTAGCTACTCGGCAATGCCACTGGCGTGACAACCGATACACCAGAGGTGCGTCCACTCCGGTCCTCTCGTACTAGGAGCAGGCTTCTTCAAATCTGCAGCGCCCACGGAAGATAGGGACCAAACTGTCTCACGACGTTTTAAACCCAGCTCACGTACCTCTTTAAATGGCGAACAGCCATACCCTTGGGACCGGCTACAGCCCCAGGATGAGATGAGCCGACATCGAGGTGCCAAACACCGCCGTCGATATGAACTCTTGGGCGGTATCAGCCTGTTATCCCCAGAGTACCTTTTATCCGTTGAGCGATGGCCCTTCCATACAGAACCACCGGATCACTATGTCCTGCTTTCGCATCTGCTCGACTTGTCGGTCTCGCAGTTAAGCACGCTTATGCCATTGCACTATCGTCACGATGTCCGACCGTAACTAGCGTACCTTCGAACTCCTCCGTTACGCTTTGGGAGGAGACCGCCCCAGTCAAACTGCCTACCATGCACTGTCCCCGACCCGGTTAACGGGCCTAGGTTAGAACCTCAAACGCACCAGGGTGGTATTTCAACGTTGGCTCCATGCGATCTAGCGACCGCACTTCAAAGCCTCCCACCTATCCTACACAGATCCGTTCAAAGTCCAATACAAAGCTACAGTAAAGGTTCATGGGGTCTTTCCGTCTTTCCGCGGGGAGATTGCATCATCACAAACATTTCAACTTCGCTGAGTCTCAGGAGGAGACAGTGTGGCCATCGTTACGCCATTCGTGCAGGTCGGAACTTACCCGACAAGGAATTTCGCTACCTTAGGACCGTTATAGTTACGGCCGCCGTTTACTGGGACTTCAATCAAGAGCTTGCACCCCATCATTTAATCTTCCAGCACCGGGCAGGCGTCACACCCTATACGTCCACTTTCGTGTTTGCAGAGTGCTGTGTTTTTATTAAACAGTCGCAGCCACCGATTTTTTGCAACCTCATTGGGCTCCATCCGCGAGGGACTTCACCTACTAAAGGCACACCTTCTTCCGAAGTTACGGTGTCAATTTGCCGAGTTCCTTCTCCTGAGTTCTCTCAAGCGCCTTAGAATACTCATCTCGCGCACCAGTGTCGGTTTGCGGTACGGTCGTGTGCAGCTGGAGCTTAGTGGCTTTTCCTGGAAGCAGGGTATCACTCACTTCGGCGGCAAGCCGCCTCGTTATCACCTCTCATCTAAGCCCGGCGGATTTACCTACCAGGCACGACTACAGGCTTGAACAGACACATCCAACAGTCTGCTGAGTTAACCTTCTCCGTCCCCACATCGCACTGCACATCGGTACAGGAATATTGACCTGTTTCCCATCAGCTACGCATCTCTGCCTCGCCTTAGGGGCCGACTCACTCTACGCCGATGAACGTTGCGTAGAAAACCTTGCGCTTACGGCGAGCGGGCTTTTCACCCGCTTTAACGCTACTCATGTCAGCATTCGCACTTCTGATACCTCCAGCACGCTTTACAACGCACCTTCACAGGCTTACAGAACGCTCTCCTACCACGCACATTGCTGTGCATCCGCAGCTTCGGTAACTGGCTTAGCCCCGTTACATCTTCCGCGCAGGACGACTCGATCAGTGAGCTATTACGCTTTCTTTAAATGATGGCTGCTTCTAAGCCAACATCCTGACTGTTTTAGCCTTCCCACTTCGTTTCCCACTTAGCCAATTTTAGGGACCTTAGCTGGCGGTCTGGGTTGTTTCCCTCTTGAGTCCGGACGTTAGCACCCGGTGCTCTG